>NZ_CP141266.1:0-20000 GCF_030540775.2 Flavivirga abyssicola
ATGGGTGTAACTGCGCAATCGGTATGGGATAATTGTCTAGATTTTATAAAGGATAACATTCAGCCGCAAGCATACAAAACTTGGTTTGAACCTATTATAGCAGTTAAACTTACAGACAACGCATTAAGCATTCAAGTTCCTAGTAAATTTTTTTACGAATGGCTTGAGGAGCATTATGTAAAAATACTAAAAGTATCACTTACAAAAGAATTAGGAGAGACTGCTAAACTTGTTTACATTATAAAAATGGAAAACACGTATGGCAATAAACAACCATTTACAGAAAAAATCCCTAGTTCGAATAGAAGTTCGGTAAAATCACAAGACGTTGATATTCCTTTAAACAATAAAAGTCCAGAACTAAGAAACCCTTTTGTTATTCCTGGTATTAGAAATGTTAAGATTGAATCTCAACTAAATCCAAATTATAGTTTCGAAAACTTTTTAGAAGGCGACTCTAATCGTTTAGCGCGTAGTGCAGGCCTAGCCGTTTCTGCCAAACCAGGCGGTACTTCTTTCAATCCTCTTTTAATTTTTGGAGGTGTTGGCCTTGGTAAAACACATTTAGCTCACGCTATTGGAGTTGATATTAAAGATAAATATCCAGAAAAAACCGTTTTGTATATTTCTGCAGAGAAATTTACACAACAATATATAGATGCAGTTAAGAAAAATAATAGAAATGATTTTATTCATTTTTATCAGATCATTGATGTCTTAATTATTGATGACGTTCAATTCTTTTCTGGAAAAACAGGAACACAGGACGTCTTCTTCCATATATTTAATCACTTACACCAAAATGGGAAACAGGTTATCCTAACTAGTGATAAAGCACCTGTTGACATGCAAGATATAGAGCAACGCTTATTATCTAGATTTAAATGGGGACTTTCTGCCGAATTACAAACACCAGATTTTGAAACTAGAGTGTCTATTCTTAAGAATAAATTATATCGTGATGGTGTTGAAATGCCAGAAGATATTATTGACTATGTCGCTAAGAACATTAAAACGAATGTTAGAGAATTAGAGGGAGCTATCATTTCATTAATAGCACAATCTTCATTCAATAAAAAAGAAATTACCATAGATCTAGCTAGAATTATCGTTGAAAAATTTGTTAAGAATACCAAACGTGAAGTTTCAATAGATTACATACAAAAAGTAGTATCGGATTATTTCCAAATGGATATTGACACCTTGCAATCTAAAACAAGAAAACGTCACATTGTTCAAGCACGCCAATTAGCCATGTTTTTTGCGAAAAAATTCACCAAAGCATCGTTAGCCAGTATTGGTTCTCAAATAGGAAAACGCGACCACGCTACTGTTTTGCACGCATGTAAAACGGTAGACAATTTATCTTCAACAGATAAACAATTTAGAAAATATGTTGAGGATATCACTAAAAAGCTTTCTGTTTAAAATTCACATAAAATGACTAAAATTCTGATGGTATGTCTGGGAAACATTTGTCGTTCTCCCCTAGCCGAAGGTATTTTAAAATCTAAACTTTCAAACGATTTATTCCAAGTAGACTCTGCAGGCACCGCTAATTATCATACTGGAAGCTCTCCAGATAAACGTTCTATTGCTGTGGCTAGAAAATACGGATTGGATATTTCTCATTTAAGAGGCCGGCAATTTAAAACTTCAGATTTTGATTCGTTCGATTTAATTTATGTAATGGATGAATCTAATTATAGAAATGTTATTGCTCTAGCTAGAAATGATGAAGACAAAACTAAAGTAAAATTTATCTTAAACGAAGTGTATCCAAATCAAAACTATGATGTCCCCGATCCTTACTATGGAGGTGATGATGGTTTTGAAAATGTTTACAAAATGTTAGATGAAGCTTGTGAAGTGATAGCAAAAAATCTAACTTAAATAAAATTTTCATGAATGCAGTAAAAGGCAAACTATATTTAATCCCAACAACTTTAGGAGATAATGATCCTTTAGAAGTTTTGCCTGCATCAGTAAAACAAATAATAGAACAAACTGACACTTACATAGTCGAGAATGAAAAAACAGCCAGGCGTTTTATTAAAAAAATAACGCCCGATAAATCACAACCTTCATTAAATATATTTCATTTAAACAAATTTACTGATCCAAGCGAACTACCCAGTTTTTTATCTCCTTGTTTAAACGGCATTAATGTTGGACTTTTATCTGAAGCTGGGTGCCCAGGTGTTGCAGACCCTGGTGCTGATATCGTAAAATTAGCACATCAAAAAAACATCAAAGTAGTCCCTTTGGTTGGTCCATCATCTATTTTAATGGCTATAATGAGTTCTGGCATGAACGGACAAAGCTTTGCTTTTAATGGCTATTTACCAATTGATAAAGGGGAACGAAAAAGTGAAATTAAACGATTAGAACGGTTATCTTTTGACCACAATCAATCACAACTATTCATAGAGACGCCATACAGGAACAATAAAATGCTAGAGGACCTGTGCCATACGTTAGAAAAAAACACAGACATATGTGTTGCATGCGATATCACTTTAAACACAGAGTTTATAAAAACACAAACAGCAAATGAATGGAAAAAAAATATTGTAGACCTACATAAGAGGCCTACAATATTTATTATTCATAAAAGCTAGGATTCGCACTTTAACTTAAACAAGTTCAACACAGGCGCTAGAACAATGTCATTAAGTTAATAAAAATATTCTGTTTGTCACATTGAGCGCAGTCGAAATGCTCTTAAAACAATAGTTCTATAATGTCTTCGACTGCGCTCAGACTGACATTTCAATCTTAACTTAATGACATTGGGCGCTAGAATAGAATGCCAATTTTTAATTGAAACCTCAATGCAAAAAACATCTTCGGAGTTATTCTACAACTAAATAGCTTTTGCTTTCTTGTTTGGCTTTACAAAAGAAGTATCATATCCAGAAAAACGCTTCATGTATTCATGCACAGTAGTCCCATAACCATCAGCAAAGTTATCTAAACCATAACTTCTTAAGTATTTTTTCACGTTTCCAGGCCCTGCTAAATGTGCCGCAGCTAAAATACCTGACTCCGTTACTATAGTACCATTAATTCGTTTTCCAACAAAATTCTTAATGTCACGTCTCAAAATCCATTTGTTACGCTCTGCATTTGCAATAAAAGCACGCTCCTGAAGCTTAGGATTCTTTAAAAATTTAGCAGAATTCTTAATTCCGATCATTCTTAATGTTTCCTTTCCGAATTGATACTTTCCTAAATAACCAAATGTATTCACAGAAAAGTAGTCACCTCCCGATTCTTTAAAAGCTAATGCTTCTTTAAATCCAACAAACGACTTACCTAAGTAAGGAGAGAACGATTCATTAGATGCTAACAAACTAAAATCTTCATTTGTATTATCACGCACTGTATAATTTAAGTCTAATCCTTTTGTAGAATACTTACTTAAATCAACCGCTTCATCAGATGAAAACGACACACTTAATATAAAACATATTGTAAGCGTGAGGGTAATAAAACTTGCAATATTCTTTACCATAATTTCTAAATTTTTTCAGTGTATTTTAATGTAAAATACCCCTTCAAATTTCAGCGTGCAAAATTAGGCTTTTTTTTAATTATTTCAAAATTAATCGATTATGTGCATTTTTTAGTTGTAGAATAGATGAAATACACACTTATTTTTATTGATTTCTAATGTAGGGAATGGTATTTTTACCATATTAAAAACGTCTAAAACAGCTCTCAAAAATTTTGAATTTGTCCTAATCGCATTCAAATTTACATCAAAACTTAAATAGTATTGACGCCACCTACGATTAGTTGTTAACACTTGATTGTCAACATCTTTTGATCCATAAAGCATTCCATCTGCCCCATAGCCCAATGCAAAGTTTAACCATTTAGGAATTTTACTGTCTTTAAAGAATGCATGTAGATTAGCACTTAACCAATAGGTCTGTCCGTTATAGTCTTTTAATATTTGTTCTAAAAAGTTTTCTCCAAGCTTATCTGGGTTTAAATTTGCATATCTGGTTTGATGAAAAGAGTATTTTAAGGCAATTCTCTGCTCATTCCATAATAATTCTTGCCCAATATACAGACCTGTACCTGCTGCATTCGCTCCTATATCTCCCCAAGAAAAACCCCATTCTTTTGAATACCCATCCAATACTTCGACAGCGGTTAGAAACCCAAACCCCAAAGTGGCACCATATATTAATTGATCTTTTTTACTTACGCCACTCCAATGTAATAGCTGTGCCCCATGCTTCCCCATCTGGTAAGATGTAAATGCATGACCTATTTTATCCATTTGAAGCCATTCATTGTTATCATTAACAGTATGAAACTTCGAACGATCGAAATCTGAATACCAAAGTTGATTTAAGCCCAATAAACTTAAGCTTGCCACTGAAGCCTCAGAAATAACAACGAGATTTCTTCTAGGAATATTAAGAGTATCACTAGGTGTTAAAAATTCATCTAGTCTGGATTGTGAGTAAGACAACGAAGAGAATAATGTGAATAACAGTATATGCTTTATAATAAAACGCTTCACTATCTATTAATACCTTGAGATGTTAAGTAACGATGATATTCTCTGGCATTGACATTATGTTGTGCCAAAGTTCTAGCAAACTTATGGAAACCCAAACGTTTGGCATCCGCAGCAAAATATATGTATTTATGTTTTTCATGATTTAAAACGGCATCAATTGCCGAAATATCAGGCATAGCAATCAAACCAGGAGGTAGTCCTGCATACATATATGTATTATAAGGAGAATCAATCTCCATATGTACATTTAAAACACGTTTAATAACAGTATTCTTATATTTTGGCAGTTTATAAGCCGCAAATTTAAGCGTAGGATCAGCCTGTAAAGGGATGCCGCTCTTTAGTCTATTAATATAAACCCCTGCTATTCTGGGCTGTTCTGAAGCCTGTTTAGACTCTTCATATACAATAGAAGCTAACGCTATAACTTCATTTTGCGACATGTTTATGGCTTTTGCTTTATTTTTTCGCGAATCATTCCAAAAACGATTATACTCCTTAAGCATACGGTTTCTAAACGATTCGGCAGAGGTATTCCAGAAAAGCTCGTAGCTGTTAGGTAAATACATTCCTAAAGCAGTTGCTTCATTAAAATTGTTATCTTCTAAAAACTTTTGATCTTTCATTGCTTCAAGCAAAGCTGTACTATCTGCTTCAATTTGTACTGCAATACGTCCCGCTAATTTTTCGAGACTCTCTTGATTGTTAAAAGACACTTTAATCGGCATATTCTTACTTCTAATAGAGTTGATAATATCATTATTACTCATGTCTTTTTTAATAGCGAACTTCCCAGCTTTAATATGAGTTGTATATTTTTTTTGCTCTGCTAAATCGTCAAAAGAATCTATATCATCCAATAATGGGATTAGCTGATTTCTAACATCACTGTAAGTCGCTTTAGAAGGAATAAAAATGTAAGCTGTTTCATTATTAAACTTCGTATTTGGTTTTAGTACGGTTTTATATACAAAATTTGCAAAAAATGCAGCAACTACCAATCCGATAATTACAATAGTAATAAGTATCTTTTTTATGTACATCTTAATTGTTTATAAGCTGAAACAAATATTCATTTTTATAGGTTCCATTATTATGAATCCAATCTTTTTTAAGTCCAATTTCTTTAAATCCTTGATTAGTAAAAAGCGTTATGCTTACTTTATTTTCTTCAGAAATATTACAATACAACTGATGTAAGCCTAAATGTGAAAAACTATAATCTATCAATAGTTTAAGAGCCTCTTTGCCATAGCCTTTTCCTCTATTACCCGCTTCTTTAACTAAAATACCAACACCTGCTCTACTGTTTTTAAAATCAAAATCAAACAAATCAATCATACCTAATGATTCATCTTTATAACTCGAAATGACCAGTCGTAATTGTTTAACTTCGAAAATATCTTTATGGGCCTGCTCTAAATACTGTTTTATTAAATATCTTGAATACGGTGTAATTGTATTGCTAATTTCCCAAATGGTCTCATCATTTTCAATCGTATGGATAAACTCTAAATCTTCGGGCTCTAAAGCACGTAAGTATATATTTTCGCCCTTTAAAGTAATCATATAACGCCTTTAAAAACAAGTTTAGCAGCACCGATTAACCATACATTTTTATACAGTCCATTTTCAACTTCAAAAGATACTTGCAATTCACCACCCGGCACCTGAAGCGTAATCAGGTTGTCTGTTGTTTCATTTATAGCATGCATCGCTAAAGCCACAGCAGTGGCACCTGTACCACATGACAATGTTTCATCTTCTACACCTCGCTCATAAGTCCTAACTGCAAATATTTGATCGCTAACTTTCTTCACAAAATTCACATTACTACCTGCTTCATTATATGGTTCGCCATATCTAATACTAGACCCTTTCGTTTTTATATCAAAAGCATCTATCTTATTCTCAAATTGTACATGATGTGGCGACCCTGTATCTAAAAAGACATGGTTTTCGTGTTTTTCAACCGTATCAACATCTACCATTTGCAGTTTCACAATATCACCATCAATAGTAGCATGATGTAATCCGTCAATAGCTTCAAAAACGGCTTTGTCATCTATTACTCCAAGTTGTTTAGCAAATGCAACCAAACAACGTCCGCCATTACCACACATAGAGCTTTCATTCCCATCTGCATTATAATAGACCATCTTAAAGTCTAAATTATCATGATGCTCCAATAGAATAAGTCCATCTGCTCCTATGCCAAAACGCCTGTCACATAATGCTGACACAAGTTTGGTATTATTTTTGTCGAAAGTTTGTTGACGATTATCAATCATCACAAAATCGTTTCCTGTTCCTTGATATTTATAAAAAGTCTGTTGCATAATAAAGCACAAAGATATAAATAAAGAATTTCTTAAAGTGAGCAATGCATGGTACAAAAGTTAAAATAATTTCATCACTTGCTTTTGGCTTTTTTGTTCAAAATCAAAATTCTTTATTTAGTTCCCCATTCCTGTCTGCCGACAGACAGGTCCACGGGAATGACAATTTCAGGTGGGAACATGCTTTGAATTAAACCGTATTTTCGATTGTTAAACAGGCGTTAAAATTGGCGTTAAAAATCGTTAAAATAAGATTGGTCATTCAATAAATATTTAATTTTAGTCGTTAATAAATTGTAATTAAACATGAAATTTATGAAAAAGATTTTATCATTAGTATTGGTTTCAGCATTAGGTGGTGTTTTAACCCTTGGTGCTTATAAACTCTTTTTAGAAAAAGAAGAAAAAGTGGTTGTAACTTCAACCGAAACAAATCCTACTTTTTTACCTACCAGTAATGTAAGTACCTTATTTAATAATGCAAGTGAAGCACCTAACTTTACTCTTGCGGCAGAAAACACCGTTAATGCTGTGGTGCACGTAAAAAATGTGACACTTAGCTCTGGACAAATGACTTTTGAAGATTTATTTTTTGGAAGACGTCAGCAACGCGCGCATTTAGGAACAGGTTCTGGGGTTATAATCAATGCAGATGGATACATTATAACCAACAATCATGTTATTAATAATGCACATGAGCTATCGGTGACATTGAATAACAATAAAACTTATGATGCCCAATTAGTTGGTACGGATCCTAAAACCGATATAGCACTTTTAAAAATTGATGCAGATGAAGAGTTACCTTATGTCACTTTTGCTGATTCTGATAACGCCAAAATAGGCGAATGGGTTTTAGCTGTTGGTAATCCATTTAATTTAACATCTACTGTAACAGCTGGGATTATAAGTGCTAAAGCTAGGGATTTATCTGGCACAAGTGCACAATCATTTATTCAAACAGATGCTGCTGTAAATCCTGGTAATTCGGGAGGTGCATTAGTTAACACTAAAGGAGAACTGGTAGGAATAAATACTGCTATTTCATCCCAAACAGGATCTTACATAGGTTATTCATTTGCTGTGCCAAGTAATATTGCTAGAAAGGTTATTGAAGACATTATGGAATATGGCAATGTTCAAAATGGTATATTAGGTATTCAAGGTGGTGCTTTAAATAGTAGTGTTGCAGAAAAAATAGGAGTAGATGATACTGAAGGGGTTTACATAGATAGCGTGATTGAAGATTCTGGTGCCGATAAAGCTGGTATTAAAAAAGGAGATATTATTAAAGAGATTGATAATATTAAAGTATCTAAATTCTCTGATTTAAAAGGCCATATAAGTGCTAAGCGCCCCAATGACGTAGTAAATTTAAAACTGTCTAGAGGCGGTATTATAAAAACAGTCTCGGTAACTTTAGCAAAAAATGAAACTTTTACACTCCCTTTAGTTGGTAGAGTTAAAAATACCAACCCATCAGATTTGAAAAAGTATAAAACAACACATGGTGTAAAAATAATTAAGTTGAATGACGAATATTCAGAATACTGGAGAAATAATGGTATTGAAGAAGGCTGTATTATTACATCTATTAATGATGTAAAAGTGAAGTCTGTTGATGATGTGCAAAATGTATTAAGAAATAAATCTGAATCCTTAAGAATAGAACTTATTAATGCTAACGGCGAAAAAGAACGTTATAACTTTAGATAAATAAACATACTTTTTTTAATTATAAACCCTTCAAAAGCTATTATTTTTTTGAAGGGTTATTTTTTTATCAAAATACGCTACGAAAACGTTTGAAATATGATACTTTTGCCAAAAATTTAACTAAACTATTTTACAATGTCTTTTAACAAAGCTTATGAAAATGAGTTAGCCTTTCAAGCAGATCGTCGAAGAGCTACCGTAGAATTTATTAAAATTATAAGTGATCTTTGGTACGACAAGTCCATTGAACTAGTAATTTTCAGAAATCAACTTATCGATAGAAATGTGAGTCAAATTTTAAACCTGCATGAATATGCTGGTAAATTTGTACAAAAGCCTATCTCTATTTTTGATTCAGTAGAAATTGCTCAAGCTATTAAAACGCTAGATATTCCTCCTGCTAAGCTGGATATAGGAAAACTTACCTACGAATTCCATCTAGAGGAAAACAAGCATAACAATGCAACTGCTTTTGTTGCTAGAAAATTAAAAGATGCTAGAAAAAATGGAGACATCCTGCCTAAAGATGTTATTTTGTATGGTTTTGGTAGAATTGGTCGCTTAGTAGCTCGTGAACTTATGACACGCACTGGTAAAGGAAGCCAACTACGGTTAAGAGCTATAGTAACTCGTGGAGAAATTAATGAGAAGATACTTGAAAAACGAGCGTCTTTACTGCGTAATGATTCCGTTCATGGCGACTTCTCAGGAACTGTTTCTGTAGATCTGAAAAATAGTGCTTTAATTATTAATGGAACTACTGTTAATGTTATTTCTGCAAATGCTCCGGAAGATATCGACTATACAAAACATAAAATAAATAATGCTTTGGTCATTGATAACACGGGTGCTTTTAGAGATAAAAAAGCATTAAGCAGGCATTTAAAATCTAAGGGCGTTGAGAAAGTATTGTTAACAGCTCCAGGGAAAGAGGTCCCTAATATTGTTTATGGTGTAAACCATACAGAGAACAACCCGGATAAAGTTCATATTTTTTCGGCTGCATCATGCACCACAAACGCCATCACACCAGTTCTAAAAGCTATTGAAGATTCATTTGGTGTAAAATCTGGTCATTTAGAAACGATTCATGCCTATACAAATGATCAGAATTTAGTAGATAATTTCCACAGTAAATACCGCCGTGGTCGTGCTGCTGGTTTAAATATGGTTATTACAGAAACCGGAGCAGGTAGTGCTGTTGCTAAAGCGCTTCCCAGTTTAGAAGGAAAACTTACATCAAATGCCATTCGAGTTCCCGTTCCTAACGGATCTTTAGCTATTTTGAATTTAGAATTGAAAACAAAAACAACTTTAAATAGTGTTAATACAATTTTAAAGAAATATGCCTTAGAAGGCGATTTAGTTGAACAGATTAAATTTGAACTAAGTGATGAGTTAGTATCTAGCGATATTGTTGGGAGTTCAGCACCTTCCATTTATGATAGTAAAGCAACCATAGTACGTAAAGATGGTAAAAATATTATTATGTATATATGGTACGATAACGAATATGGATATAGCCACCAAGTCATTAGACTTGCAAAATATATTGCTAAGGTAAGACGTTATACATATTATTAATATGGGGACATCTAAATTAATATTTTAATCGTATATAAATTAGCCTCATTTTATGAGGCTTTTCACTTATTAATAGCGGTATATGAACAATATTTTATAAATTCGTAAATTATTTAAACCAATCATAAATGAATTCCATTAAGCAAGCCTCTCTTATAGTTCTATTTTTTACCCTCTCTTTACCTTCATTTTCGCAAATAAAAAAAGACGCAGACAATCTTTCTTTAAGTAGCGGCACAATAGACAATCAGTTTGACTTTGTGATAAAACGGTCTAATAAATACCAAGACTACAAGGTTGTAAAGAAAAATTGGTTATACACTCTTAAAGCTCACACGCTTGATTCATTAAAAGCGGTTCATAAAGACCTCGCTGATACGCGACTTATTGTAAAAAAACAAGACAAAGAAATTTCAGATTTAAAATCAAATCTTAATAATACGCAGAGCGATTTAGATAAAACCAACACAGAAAAAGATAATATGGCCTTGTTTGGTATGCAAATGAGTAAAACGGGTTATAATGTACTTATGTGGAGCATTATTGCTGGTTTATTAGCATTACTTCTTTTCTTTATTTATAAATTTAAAAACAGTAATGCTATTACAAAAGGAGCTAAACATGCACTTGCCGAGATTGAAGAAGAGTTTGAGGAGCACCGCAAAACGGCATTGGAACGGGAGCAAAAAGTAAGACGTCAATTACAGGACGAAATAAATAAACAAAAGGGATTATAGATAATTCTTTTCAAGATAAATTTAAAAATCTGTAATTTCTATTACAGGTTTTTTTTTGACTAAGACTATAATACGAGCAGCTATAGAACACTAAATGATTTAACTTTTTTTGGTTAAATGAAAAGACTTGATTAGCAAAAGAACGCTTGCATATTTGATTTGCCAGAATACCTCGAAAAAATACCATCTAAAATAACAAACAATTAAATTATCTTTGCAATTCTTAAAACTACCCAATGCGCATAGATATTATTACTGTTTTACCAGAATTACTTAGAAGCCCTTTTGAAGCCTCGATTTTAAAACGTGCTATTGAAGCTGGCCTGGTAGAAATACATTTCCATAATTTACGGGATTATACGACTGATAATTATAAATCTATTGACGATACACAATTTGGAGGTGGTGCAGGTATGGTTATGATGGTAGAACCTATTGATAAATGTATTTCTGCATTAAAAGCAGAAAGAGACTATGATGAGATTATTTATATGACACCCGATGGCGAAACCTTAAAACAAGGGATAGCTAATCAAATATCCCTAAAAGAAAATATTATAATTTTGTGTGGCCATTATAAAGGTGTAGATCAACGTGTACGGGATCATATTATAACTAGAGAAATTTCTATTGGTGATTACGTATTATCAGGTGGTGAATTAGGAGCTGCTGTACTTTGTGATGCCGTAATACGATTAATTCCAGGCGTACTAGGAAATGAGACTTCTGCCCTAACCGATTCGTTTCAAGATAATTTATTAGCCCCCCCCATTTATACAAAACCTCGTGAATACAAAGGTTGGAAAGTCCCAGAATTATTATTTAGCGGTAACCTTCCCGAAATTGAAAAGTGGCGTGAAGAACAGGCTTATTTGAGAACTAAAGAACGTCGTCCTGATTTATTGGACGAATAAAATAAATATATTATGAATGATTTTATGACTAGTGCAATAATTGGAAATGCTTTTTCAGGAATATCTCAATTACTTTTATTAATCGGCAGTATTATTATTTTAAATAAACAAAAAAACACAGCCAGCTTTTTAATTCTTTTTGGTACCATAGCAATGATATTAGTCTCCTTTGCTGTTATTTTAGCGCCATTTTTTTTAGAAGGGTATGCTGAAAAAGCTTTAGGGGTACAGAGTAAACTATCCATTTTAGGAGGCTTATCCCGATTTATTTTTGCCTTGGGCCTTCTATTGTTTTCAATACGATTAATAAAAAAAGTGAAGGAATAAATCATAAACAACTATGGTAGTCATTGCTCAAGCCTGTGATTTTGACTCATCCTAAAATTAATAAGAAGTCTGTTTGAAGCTTCTATTCTAAGTATGCTTACCACTCTTCTAAGATTTTTTTGAAACTTCATAGATATAAGTAAAAAAGCACCGTAAAAAATACATTTAATAATTGTGCATTATTAATTATTAATTATCTTTGCAGCCAATTTCGGGTTAACCTCTGGCGAGAATCGTGAATGTTGTTCTGAATTAATTATAATTAAATTTTAAAGATATGGAATCTTTAGTAAAATTTGTACAAGACGAATTTGTAACAAGAAAAGATTTACCAGAATTTTCAGCTGGAGATACAATTACTGTTTATTACGAAATTAAAGAGGGTAGCAAAACAAGAACTCAGTTTTTTAGAGGCGTAGTAATTCAAAGAAGAGGATCTGGAACGTCAGAGACCTTCACTATTAGAAAAATGTCTGGGTCTATTGGGGTTGAACGTATTTTCCCAATTAACTTACCTGCATTACAAAAAATAGAAGTTAACAAACGTGGTCAAGTACGTAGAGCAAGAATCTACTACTTTAGAGGTCTAACTGGTAAAAAAGCCAGAATCAAAGAAAGTAGACATTAAAAACATATTATTGCAACAAGCAATTATTAAAAGCCTTGATTTATATCAGGGCTTTTTTTATTAACAAAAGTTAATAAGTCCGGTTTATAAATAGTTGATATCTAATCCTTTGAAAAATTTGTTTATTTAGATTCTAGTTTTATATTAGCAACAGAAATAGTAACAACCTTGTGTTGGTTTTATGGTAACATAAATTTGTATTATTTTTAAATAAAGTAACGTTCTTTATATAATTAATTGTTTTTTGAGGTTTTGTTGCGCCACGTGTATGCGTGTGAGAGCAAAAAACCATGACATTACAAGAAGTCCTAAATGCGAAAGTAGTTAGCAACTAGTGTAATTGAAAGTTTAAAAAGCTACAAAAGCGAAAGTGTATGTAGTAATAAAACAATGCTTTTAAACAAACTTGACGTTAACGCGAAAAGTGAGCTTATGGCATCAAGGAAAACGATTAATAGAAACACTGTTAGTGATAGGTCAATGCATATTGAAAATTACTAATTTGTTTCGTTGAAATAATAGCACTTGAATTGAAAAGGTTTAAATGCAAGTTTAAATTGATTTAGTAGTAATACTAATTAGGTCACGTTATGTTATTTCAAAGAAAGCCATGTCAGAGAAGATTATTCTTCCGTGATATGGCTTTTGTTATTTTACAAATACGACACTAGTTTTTTATTAAATCCCTACTCGCTTTAAGCTTTTTTACTATATCCATTAAAACTATTCCTTTTTTATTGTTTTTCACACAATGTTTGAACATTTTTAATGATGCATTTTTGTATATTCGCAAGGCTAAAAACGAATCTACAAATGCACAAGTTTTTAGCTTTATAATAATTCAAAAATAAGGACACTCATGTCAAAAATTATTTATACCAAAACAGATGAAGCACCAGCATTAGCTACACGCTCATTTTTACCTATTATTAAAGCTTTTGTTAAATCTTCAGGGATTAATATTGAAACCAAAGATATTTCCTTAGCTGCTAGAATTTTAGCCATTTTTCCTGATTTTTTAAATGAAGATCAACGCGTTTCAGACGACTTAGCATTTCTTGGTGAATTAGCTAAAAAACCAGAAGCCAATATTATAAAATTGCCTAATATTAGCGCATCTATCCCACAATTGAAAGGAGCTATAAAAGAATTGCAATCTCAAGGTTTTGGTATTCCTAATTATCCAGATAATCCGAAAAACGATTCCGAAAAAGATATAAAATCTCGCTACGATAAAATTAAAGGTAGTGCTGTAAACCCTGTATTACGTGAAGGTAACTCCGATAGACGTGCTCCTAAAGCTGTAAAAAATTATGCTAAAAAGAACCCACATTCTATGGGTGTATGGACCAGCGATTCTAAAACACATGTAGCAACTATGCAATCTGGAGATTTTGCTCATAATGAAAAATCGGTAACCTTATCAGCAGCCACCAGTATAAAAATAGAACATACAGATAAAAATGGTACAACTACTGTTTTAAAAGATCATTTCCCTTTATTGGAAGGAGAAATAATTGACGCTACAGTTATGAACAAAAAAGCACTTGTATCCTTTTTAGATGAACAAGTTGCCGATGCCAAAAAGAATGATCTGCTTTTTTCTTTACATATGAAAGGCACTATGATGAAAGTAAGTGACCCTATTATATTTGGTCATGCTGTAAAATCATATTATAAAAGTGTATTTGAAAAACATGGTGATATCATAGAAGAATTAGGTGTTAATGTAAACTCTGGAGTTAGCAATCTTTTAAGCAGAATTGAAGAACTTCCAGATGCCAAACGTCAGGAAATAGAATCTGATATTACTGCTGTTTATAAAAATGGTCCAGCTATAGCAATGGTAAATAGCGATAAAGGGATTACAAACCTGCATGTACCAAGTGATGTTATTATTGATGCTTCTATGCCAGCTATGATTCGTACATCTGGTCAGATGTGGAATGCCAATGGCAAACTTCAAGATACCAAAGCCGTTATTCCGGATAGCAGTTACGCTGGAATTTATGCTGCAACAATCGATTTCTGTAAAAAACATGGTGCTTTTGATCCAACCACTATGGGAACTGTTCCTAATGTTGGATTAATGGCACAAAAAGCTGAAGAATACGGATCTCACGACAAAACTTTTGAAATAAAGTCAGAAGGCACTGTTCGCGTTGTTGATGCTTCAGGAAATGTATTATTAGAACATACTGTAGAAGAAGGTGATATCTGGAGAATGTGTCAAACAAAAGATGCTCCAATTCAAGACTGGGTAAAATTAGCAGTAACTCGAGCAAGAGCTTCACAAACACCTGCTGTTTTCTGGTTGAACGAAAACAGAGCCCACGATGCTCAATTAATTAAAAAAGTAAATCATTATTTAAAAGATCACGATACTAATGGATTAGATTTAAGAATCCTATCACCTGTTGATGCGACCATCTTTACTTGTGAAAGGATTATAGAAGGAAAAGATACTATTTCTGTATCTGGTAATGTTTTACGTGATTATTTAACAGATTTATTTCCAATATTAGAAGTTGGTACAAGTGCAAAAATGTTATCCATAGTTCCTTTAATGAACGGTGGTGGTTTATTTGAAACCGGAGCTGGTGGTTCTGCTCCAAAACACGTACAACAATTGTTGGAAGAAAACCATTTACGTTGGGATTCTTTAGGAGAATTTTTAGCTTTAGCTGTGTCTTTAGAGCATTTTAGCGAGGTTAATAATAACTCAAAAGCAAAAATTTTAGGCGAAACCTTAGATGATGCTACCGAAAAATTATTAGAAAATAAAAAAGGCCCTTCTAGAAAAGCAGGCGAGTTAGATAATAGAGGAAGTCACTTTTATTTAGCTATGTATTGGGCACAAGAACTGGCAAATCAAACTAAAGATGACGTTTTAAAAGCAGAATTTACGCCTATAGCTAAACAATTAGCTGACAATGAAACTGCTATTGTAAAAGAACTCCATGATATTCAAGGAAACTCAACAGATATTGGTGGATATTATGAACCTAATGAAGCGCTTATTAATCAAGTTATGAGACCAAGCAAAACATTAAATTCCATTTTACAATAATGGTATTATCATAAAGAATATTTAAAAGCTCCTTTTTAGGGGCTTTTTTTTATATTTTTATAAAAAAAAGCTATTACATGAAACACCTGTTATTATGGTTGATTTTAACGTTGTGTTTTAATATGCTATCGATAGAAGCTCAACAAAAATTCACATTGAGCGGTACCATTTTAGAAGAAAAAAGTAACGAAACTCTTATTGGTGTTAATATTATTTTCCCAGAGATTCAGGCAGGAACGACTACCAATGAATACGGGTTTTATTCCATTACATTACCTCAAGGCAAGTATAAGGTTATAATTAGTTATTTAGGCTTTACTACAAAGCCTGAAACCATTATACTTTCAGAAGATATTATTAAAAATTTCAGTTTAACCGAATCTTCAGAAAACTTAGATGAAATAGTTATTATCGAGGATGTTGAAAAACTTAATATAAAAGCACCTCAGATGAGCGTTAACAAACTAACATCTGGTACAATAAAAGAAATCCCTGTAGTTCTTGGAGAAGCTGATATTATTAAAGCTATTACGCTACTCCCCGGTGTTACCAATGCAGGTGAAGGCGCTTCAGGTTTTAATGTTAGAGGAGGTTCAGCAGATCAAAACCTAATCCTTTTAGATGAAGCTACAATTTATAATTCATCACATCTATTTGGCTTCTTTTCTGTTTTTAATCCAGACGCGATCAAAGACCTTCGGTTATACAAAGGAGGTATTCCAGCCCGTTATGGTGGTAGGGTCTCATCAGTCTTAGATATTTACCAAAAAGAAGGAAACAGCAAAGAATTCCATATGAATGGCGGCATAGGAATTGTTTCGAGCAGGTTACTTGCAGAAGGACCAATAAAAAAAGAAAAGGGATCTTTTCTTTTTGGTGGAAGGTCAAGTTATGCGCATTTATTTTTACCTCTTTTTGATATTAATAATATTGCCTATTTCTATGACTTAAACACCAAATTAAGCTACAAATTAAATAATAGAAATAACATCTACTTATCAGGATATTTTGGTCGGGACGTTTTTAGAATTGAAGATACATTTGAAAATGTTTACGGAAACTCTGTTTTAAATTTTAGATGGAATCATTTATTTTCAGATAAACTCTTTTCTAACCTATCATTAATTTATTCCGATTATTATTATGATTTAAAATTAAACTTTGTAGAATTTGATTGGGTTTCAGGTATTCAGAATTTTAATTTAAAATATGATTTCAAACATTATATAAATGACAAAATTAAGCTGCAATATGGCTTGAATAGTATCTATTATAAGTTTAATCCAGGAGATATAAAACCAACTGTAGAATCTTCAGGTATTAATCCTTTTAAATTAATTGATAAATATGCTTTCGAAAATGCTATTTATTTGGATGCAGAACATAAACTATCAGATAAATTAGCGCTATCATATGGCTTACGATTTAGTGCTTTTCATCGCCTAGGACAAGATGAACTGAATATTTATGAAAATGATCATGCCGTTGTATTTAATGAAGATTTTCAAATTTATGAAAAAGCGTCTCCTATAAGAACAGAAACCTATAAACGAAGTGACGTTATTTCTAGTTTTTTTAATTTAGAACCAAGGGCTTCGTTGGCATATCAATTAAATTCTGAAAGTTCAATAAAATTGAGTTATAATAGAATGAGTCAATATTTGCACCTATTGTCAAATACCAACTCGCCTACTCCCTTAGACATTTGGACACCTAGTGGAAAATATGTGAAACCGCAGTTACTTAATCAATATGCTATTGGTTATTTTAAAAACTTTAAAGACAATAGGTATTCTCTAGAATTAGAAAGTTTCTACAAATCTGTAAAAAATAGAATAGACTATATAGATGGCGCTGATTTAATTGCGAACAATGCCATTGAACAAGTCATATTAAACGGAAGATCAAGAGCATATGGATTAGAAGTGTTACTCCGTAAAAATGAAGGGAGATTCAAAGGTTGGCTAGCATATACACTCTCAAAATCTGAACAGCAAACCCCCGGTAGAACAGCATCCGAATTAGGAATTAATAACGGAAATTGGTACAACACACCTTTTGATAAAACCCATGATATTTCATTCACTGGTAGCTATAATTGGAATAGCAAATGGAAAATAAATGTTAACTTTTTGTTCCAAACTGGGCAACCCGCAACGTTTCCTAATGGACAATATATATTCAATGGTATAACTATTCCTAATTATAATAGCAGAAATTCAGATAGATTATCGTCTTACAATAGATTAGATGTTTCGTTTAATTACACACCAAAACCCAAAAGAGCTAAACGTTTACAAAGTTATTGGGTATTTGGCATATACAACATATACAATCGTAGAAATGCGGCTTCTATATCCTTTGGTCAAAATACAGCAACTGGCCTAAATGAAGCCACTCAATTGGCCATTTTTGGAATCGTACCATCAGTATCTTATAATTTTAAACTTTAAGATTATGAAAAAAATTAAATACCTATTCATTTTTTGTCTACTTTCATTAGTATCCTGTGAAGATGTTGTAGATGTAGATTTAAATAATGCAGAACCTAGATTAGTCATTAATGCATCTTTAAGTTGGATAAAAGGTACAGATGGAAGAACGCAATCCATTCAACTCAGTTTGACTGCTCCATTTTTTGATAAAGTAATTCCCCCAGCAACTGGTGCTAGTGTAACTGTTACAGATTCAAACAATAATACTTTTATTTTTAATGAAATAGAAAACTCAGGGGTTTATATAAATAATAATTTCCTACCAGTACTTAATACAGATTATAATCTTACAATTCTTTATAATAATGAAACCTACACTGCCACTGAAACTTTAACACCTGTAGTCCCAATAGAATTTGTAGAACAAAAAAACGATGGTGGTTTTGCTGGTGATGAAATTGAAATAAAAGCATACTACAATGATCCTTCAAATATTAAAAACTTCTATTTATTTGAATTTTTAATTGTTAAAAAAAACTCCATAAACCTAGAAGTTTATGATGATGAGTTTACTGATGGTAACCAAATTTTTGCTTTCTTTTCAGACGAAGACCTCGAAGCTGGTGACGAATTGAGAATTATAAGCTCTGGGGTTTCTGAACGTAATTATGAATTTCTGAATATTTTATTGCAACAAACAGATGATGAGTCTGGTGATCCATTTGAAACCCAACCGGCAACTGTAAGAGGTAATTGTGTTAACCAAACAAACCCAAACAACTATCCCTTGGGTTATTTTAGAGTTTCTGAAACTTCTGTTTTTACTTATACAATCGAATAAGTAGCAACTAGAAAATACAATACCTTAAAAAAACCATATTACTCTTTATAATATGCTTTATGATTAAAATTGGGTATTAATTCATATTTTTGGGTCATGAGTTTTACAAAAACAACAGAGCAGGATTCCAATTACGACCATCTTGAAAAGATGAGTGTTAATAAGTTATTAAACTGTATAAATAACGAAGATAAAACAGTACCTCTAGCTGTTGAAAAAGCGCTGCCTCAAATAGAAAAACTAATAGAACAAATAGTTGAAAAACTTAAATTAGGTGGACGGTTATTTTATATGGGAGCAGGTACTAGTGGTCGTTTAGGTATTTTAGATGCGTCTGAGTGCCCTCCTACATTTGGGGTTTCTCACGATTTAGTAATTGGTCTTATTGCTGGAGGTGATACAGCCATTAGAAAAGCAGTAGAGTTTGCTGAAGACTCTCCTACTCAGGGCTGGGAAGATCTTCAAAAATATAACGTAAACTCAAACGATGTTGTTGTTGGTATTGCGGCTTCCGGCACAACACCATATGTTATAGCAGCTCTAGAAGCATGCAATAAAAACGATATCGTTACGGGATGCATTGCATGTAATTATAATAGCCCATTATCTCAAACAGCTCAGTTTCCTATAGAAGTGATAGTTGGACCTGAATTTGTGACTGGTAGTTCTAGAATGAAAGCAGGTACGGCACAGAAGTTAGTTCTCAATATGATAACAACTTCTACCATGATCCAACTTGGCCATATAAAAGGAAATAAAATGGTTGATATGCAATTAAGCAATAACAAACTAGTTGATAGAGGAGCTAAAATGATTATGAGTGAATTAAAAGTTTCAGAAAAAGAAGCACAACAACTATTGACAAAATA